>NZ_JAMPOT010000016.1:0-2360 GCF_028480685.1 Providencia sp. PROV174 | reverse complement strand
AAACAAAATCTTTTGGACGGGATGCATCATATTCAAGCTAACTTAGAGTGTCAATAAAATAATCGGGTTTTAGGTTTAATTGCTGAAATATAGAACATTTTGCAATCAGTTTAGTAAGAAAAGGAGGGGGCAGAGAACTGGCCCCCAATAAATTAGGGGCCGAAAATTTTAAATTATTGAGCCGAAGCTTCACGCTCAGCGATAAACGCTAAGGCTTTTTCAATACGAGCGATTGAACGGGCTTGGCCGATAGCGTGAACAGTGACATCAAGGCCTGGAGATTGGCTGGCACCTGTCACCGCAACACGTAAAGGCATACCCACTTTACCCATACCCACTTCTAACTCAGCTGCAGTGGCTTCGATGGCCTGATGGACATTTTCTGCTGTCCAATCTGTAATTGCAGCTAACTTATCTTTTACGACTTCTAAAGGTTGACGAGCAACAGGTCGTAAGTGTTTTTTCGCGGCATCAGCATCAAACTCTTCAAAATCTTGGTAGAAATAGTGGCAAGATTCCGCCATTTCTTTCAATGTTTTGCAACGCTCACCTAGTAATTTGATTAAATCAACTAATTGAGGACCTGTGCTGGTATCAATATTTTGTTGCTCAATATGCCATGCAAGATAGGTTGCAACTTCTTCTGCTGGTAACGTATTGATATAGTGGTGGTTTAACCATTGCAGTTTTTCAGTGTTAAACGCACTTGCTGATTTACTGATTGCATCAAGGCTGAAATATTCTTTCATTTCTTCAACGGTGAAAATTTCTTGGTCACCATGAGACCAACCTAAACGTACCAGATAATTAAGAAGCGCTTGCGGCAAATAACCGTCATCACGATACTGCATAACGCTAACTGCACCATGGCGTTTTGACAGTTTTTTACCATCATCACCTAGGATCATTGACACGTGAGCATACACAGGCACTGGTGCGCCTAATGCTTTTAGAATATTGATTTGGCGGGGTGTGTTATTAATATGGTCTTCACCACGAATAACATGAGTGATTTCCATATCCCAGTCATCAATTACGACGCAGAAATTATATGTCGGGGAGCCATCAGTACGGCGAATGATTAAGTCATCCAGTTCTTGGTTACTAAACTCAATTGGTCCACGAATTTTGTCGTCAAAAATAACGGAACCTTCTTGTGGATTACGAAAACGAACAACATGTGGCTCATCTGGTGTATGGTTGTGAGCATGATCACGGCAGCAACCATCGTACCGAGGCTTTTCGTTATTTGCCATTTGTTCTTCACGTAACGCTTCTAGGCGCTCCTTTGAACAATAACAACGATAAGCGGTACCCGCATCTAACATTTGGTCAATAACATCATTATAACGGTCAAAACGTTTAGTTTGATAATAAGGGCCTTCATCCCAATTTAAATTCAACCAGTTCATACCGTCCATAATGGCGTCGATAGCTTCCTGAGTTGAACGTTCTAAGTCAGTATCTTCAATACGCAGGACAAATTCGCCCTGATTGTGGCGACTAAATAACCAGGAATACAGAGCGGTACGTGCACCACCAACGTGTAAATAGCCAGTTGGGCTTGGCGCAAAACGGGTTTTGATTTTACTCATCGAGATTGCCTTAATTGCAAAACATGTTTTTGAAGCGCTTATCTATTTACTGTAGAAGACTAAAAACAAGCACAGTTAACTGGGTAGCAAGTTTGATGTTCTAAACAGTGAAATGTTTAAGCATTGCTAAAATGTATATCTATTCTATCATCCTACAATGATTCCTCAATCAAGTTATCAGGATAGAAGACAAGAAATTGCGCAGTTTCGCCAAATTTGACATAAATAAATGCGCTTTAAAAATAATTTCTGTTTTTTTCTTAAAAGAACAAAGAGAAAATGATAGGTAATTGATTAAAAAGGCAGCTTTTCTGGTGAATATTGAAACATCTTGATTATTTTTGCAACGAACGATAAAAATCTATTGAAAAAGCGTTGACTCAGAACTCAGTATCCCTATAATGCACCTCCATCGACGACGGGGCGATTAGCTCAGTTGGTAGAGCACCTCCCTTACAAGGAGGGGGTCAGTGGTTCGAGCCCGCTATCGCCCACCACCGTTGACGATGATAATAAATAATTGGGCGATTAGCTCAGTTGGTAGAGCACCTCCCTTACAAGGAGGGGGTCAGTGGTTCGAGCCCGCTATCGCCCACCAATTATTTATTACAATGTGATAGTATAAGTCATGAAGTGGGCGATTAGCTCAGTTGGTAGAGCACCTCCCTTACAAGGAGGGGGTCAGTGGTTCGAGCCCGCTATCGCCCACCACTTCATCCGTTACTCGCATTAAAATACAAATTTAGATGGGTCGTTAGCTCAGTC
>NZ_JAMPOT010000015.1:0-31450 GCF_028480685.1 Providencia sp. PROV174 | reverse complement strand
GGTAGAGCAGTTGACTTTTAATCAATTGGTCGCAGGTTCGAATCCTGCACGACCCACCATCTAAACCAGTATAAAATCAGAATTTCCAAGATGGGTCGTTAGCTCAGTCGGTAGAGCAGTTGACTTTTAATCAATTGGTCGCAGGTTCGAATCCTGCACGACCCACCATCTCAGTTCCAATCCAAGTAAACAAATCTAACCAAACAACATCGATACATTCCCAAGTAAACGACTCAGTCGTTAAGCCATACCTCGATAAGCTGGTTGCAGGTTCGGCCCGTAGGGGAAATCCGAAGGATTTAAATCCTGCACGACTCACCATCTCAATATCAATTCAATCCAAGTAAACAAATCTAAGCAAACAACATCGATACATTCCCAAGTAAACGACTCAGTGGTTAAGCCATGCGTTGGTAAGCTGGTTGCGGGTTCAGCCCGTAGGGGAAATCTTACATGAGCTACCATCCAGACATAGTGTTATTGCAGATTAAATCTAGCGAATATACACATATTATGGCAGTTTCATTTCTTAAAGGGCTCGATAAGAATTTAAGCAATTAACAATTATGCTGCTTGCCTGATATGTAGAATAATTCAGGATACGCTTTGCAAGAATTATTTAGTTCTTACACCTATATTTCTATATGGTATTAGCAGAATATATTTTACTACTAATAGATAATAAAGGAGTAAGGGATAGACTATAATGATTTAATTAGGCATCAATGACAAAAGAAAATCGTATAAATGAATGTCTAATTGCTATTTTGTGGAATAGAGAAAGTAAATATCAATTTTTTATAAACTATTTTTATTATATCGTAAATGTGAGATACTACATCTTAGTTATAAACTCTGAGATCGTGTTTGTTTTTGAAATTTTATAGCAATTTGCATACTGTAAAAAATAGAAACTAGTAAGAACCAAATTAGATTGTCGATGAAAGTCATTTTTCATAATTTTGTGATGCTCATCTAGTAAAATGAATAATAAGCTTTCTTAACGTTATGGTTTTGTTATGTTTGGTACTTGAATATTATAAATTCTATTCTTGCTACTTTAAAAATTTACTATTTCGCTAATTGTAACAGGTTAACTGGCTTTTTAACGTACTGATCTTTTGTCGAATCAGAGAGTTTTAGAGATAAAATTGATTGTTTTTACTATTTTTTACATAAAAGTACCATCTACACTGGGTTTATCACATTTCACCAACTTAAATTGTATCAATAACATTAATATTGTTACAGTGTTAAATAATTCTGTTTATTTCCTTTATTTTTAGGTTATACATCGGCCATATAGGTCTTTTTTAGACAAATATTCCAAGAGAAGGTGGGTGTCTTATGGAATATAAGCATGAGATGTTACTCATTTTGTGCGTAACTAGGTGATATTACAGTACTATTTTGATTTTAAGCATGAAGTGTATAGAGTGAAATACTTTGTTACATAGTTGCAATGTCAATTTAGGACTAGTTGAAACTAATTATAATGGTAGTATATCATTCTTTCCGATATATGCTGAATCGACTATAGCATTATCAAATGTTATACACATAAATATAAAAATAAAATATGTAGATAATTATCTGCTAATTTTTATTTCCTTAATATAAATTGAAGCGAGAATGTTTATGAACATGAAATATCCTGTCGCTTGTGCAGTTGGACAAAAAATAAAAGCCCTTAGAAGAGCTCAAGGCTTTACTGTTTTTCAGTTGGCTAAAGAGATAGATATAAGTGAGCAGCAGCTATTTCGTTACGAGCGTGGTGTAAATCGTATTGATATAGATTGCCTTGTTCGGGTATTAAAAGTTTTAGACGTTAACATGGGTGAGTTTTTTAGTGAAGTTCTACAAGAAGATACTCAAGTAGATGAGAGCACTGGTGATAAAGGGTTTGAAAGCTCTGCATATACCCTTGTATAACCAAATGTCATATTGTCTCAGAATGAAACGTAATTAACTTTCGTTCTTAATTATTTCAATTGGGAACGTAAATTAAATGTATCTGCTGTGTATGATTTAAATAAGACAATAGCTATTTTTAGCTTATGTTTCATAATAGAACAAATAAAAGCCCGAAAGGGCTTTTATTTTTATATCCTTAAACTAATAATTACTTAATATTTCACTCGGTATAGGCGTGTTTTTTTCTGGCGTGCTTATGCCTAGTTAACTTTCTTGTTCTTTAATTGGCTCTAATATTACTGTGACGATACGTGTTCCTATCATTTCTCCAATTCTTAATTGCAGTTGTTCTAGTTTTATGACGGTATCTTGTAAAGGATCCGATATAGAAGCATAAATAAATTGGTTAAGCGTCCTTTCATCGCCGTTATCAATTTGGATACCATAAGAGGATTGGATCTCATTTAATCGCGTCGTTCCTTTTAGACTTAACCCTGTATCGGGTAGTTCAATAGGTATGTGCTCAGAGATATTTTTTTCTGAAAAAAGACGTTCAAGGAAAATACGATTTTCAGGCTTAAGAACAACAAATAAATGGTCATCAGCGTGAAGAATAGTTGACCCCCTTGGTGGTAAAACACTTTTTTCTCGCGTAATCATTGCAATGACAGTTTGGTCTGGTAATGCTAATTGTGATAATCGGCGACCTACCGCAGAGCAATCCTCCCCTAAAGTATATTCCACTAAATCAGCATCTATTTGGTCTACTGCGGTAATATCTAAAGTTGCTGCAGGGATCAATGGAGGTGGCTGCATTAAATTCAATTTACGTGCTACATAAGGCAAGGTTGAGCCTTGTAAAGTTGCTGAGATTAAGACCACAAAGAAAACCACGTCAAAAATCAGATGGGCATTAGGTAGCCCGTAGATAAACGGGAAAATAGCGAGAATAATAGGCACTGAGCCACGTAAACCTACCCAGGAAATCAATGTTATCTCAGGTTTTGGAAAACCAAATAATTTTAGGACAGGTATTACAGCCAACGGCCTCGCAATAAAAGTTAAGACAAGGGCAATAACTAAGCCTTCAAGCCAGACTTCAATAAGGGAACTTGGGTTGACAAGTAACCCTAACATAACGAACATGATAATTTGGCTTAGCCATGCCAACCCATCATGGAATAAAAATGTATTACGTTGAAAAACAAACCGATGATTACCAATTACCACACCAGTAACAAAAATAGATAAGAAACCACTGCCTTCTAAGTTACTGGCGAGCCCGAAAGAAAGTAGTCCACATGCAGCGACAAGGACAGGATATAACCCAGTTGCGAGTAGCTTAATCTTATTGATAATTTTGACTGAAACCCAGCCAACACTCAAGCCAACCACTGTCCCTATTCCCATCTGGCTAAAAAATAGCAAAATTAATTCACTACCTGAAGCTTGTGGATTCATTAAGAGTTGTAATAAACCAACCGTTAAGAATATGGCAGTAGGATCATTGGTTGCACTTTCTATTTCTAAAGTAGATTGCAGACGCTCATTTAAATAGATCCCAGCGTTGCGCAGTAAGGAAAAGACGGCAGCGGCATCGGTAGAACCGACGATAGCGCCAAGTAGTAGCCCTTCAAGCAGAGGGACGTCGAGAATATAAGCTGCCGCGAGCCCAGTCACGCCAGCGGTTACAAGAACGCCAAGTGTTGCTAGTGTAAAAGACGGTTTCCAAACTAAACGAATTGATTTTACGGATGTTTGCAGACCCCCATCAAATAAAATTAAAGCAAGAGCGAGAGATCCAACGGCATACGAAACATTAACGTTATCAAACGTAATCTTACCTATCCCATCTTCACCGGCTAACATGCCAATAAATAAAAACATGACTAGCATGGGTAAACCAAGTCTAGCTGACAATTTGCTAGAGAAAATACCCAAAAGAATAAGTATAGAAATCAATAAAATGAGTTGTTCAATAGTTGGCATAATCAGTTTAATCTGTAAGTGAATAAAACGCTGACGATGCATCGTAAAGCGCGCGTAGAAAGCAAAAAATGTCAAAATAGCAAGATAACTAAATATACACTGAGAATAGATTATTTTAGCGAAAAGCCGATAATATCCATTAAAAAGTATATCTACATGATTATAATATAAATAAATTTAAATAATTTGATTATTTATCGCATTTTTTATCATTAAAGTGAGTTAAAGCACGTAAAAAAGCGATAAATTTGAATAAGTAAGCATCGAGGTGAGTTTATTTTATTTTTTAATTAAAGATAATCATGGCGTGTGGGAGAGAAGCATTGAAGGGGGGGAATAGGCATTTATAAAGTAAGGTCAAATAAAGAAGGCCGAAAAGATTTTCGACCTTCACCATTACACTAATGGTAGCGAGCTTTTTTAGCTAAATAGTCGCCAATAAATTGCATGCCTTGAACGATAATTACCAATGTAACAACAGTGATAGCCATTGCGACATTATCAAAACGCTGGTAACCATAGTTTAGAGCTAAGTCACCCACGCCACCACCACCAACGGCGCCTGCCATGGCGGTTGCACCAACTAAAGTAATACTGGCAGCGGTTAAACTTAGGATTAATGATGACTTCGCCTCAGGTAAAATAAAGTGCCAAACAATTTGCCAGTTTGTTGCTCCCATAGAATCAGCTGCTTCAATAATACCTGAATGTACGCTGAGTAATGAGTTTTCAACTAAACGTGCAGTATAAGGAGCAATAAAAATAACTAATGGTACAATTGCTGCAGTTGTTCCTATTGAGGTTCCAACCATAAAGCGTGTTAGGGGGATCATGGCAACTAATAAGATGATAAAAGGCAACGAACGAATAATATTAATAATAGGGTTCACAATACGATAAATACATTTATTTTCCCAAATACCACCTGGCCTTGTTACAACAAGTACAATACCTAATAAAATCCCAAATATAGAGCCTAATACGAGTGCAACGCTGACCATCGTAAAGGTTTCTGACATCGCTAATAAAAACTGTTTCGTTGTTAAAGCGGTTTCGAATAATTGTGTCATAATGCCCCCTTATTGACAGCAACCCCACGTTGACGAAGAAAAGAAACGGCCTCATCCATTTTTTCTTTATCACCAATAAATTGGACAAACATACTACCCAGTACGACACCACTGATTTCTTTCATATTGGCAAATAAAATATTTATTTTGACAATCTCTTTCAGTATTAACTCATTAACAACCGGTTGCTGAGCGGAAGCCCCTAAAAATTCAAGACGATAAACATCTTGTTGATGTTCTAAGTTATGTAGAACGCGTTCTGGAATTTCTTCATTTAGCACGGTTCCTACAAACTTTCTGGTTGTGTCTTGGCGTGGGTTGGCAAAAATATCAAGTACGGTTCCTTCTTCGACAATTTTACCTGATTCCATAACAGCAACACGGTTACAGATTTGTTCAATAACTTCCATTTCGTGAGTCACGAGTAAGATAGTAATATGTTGCTCTTGGTTGATCTTTTTTAATAATTGCAAAATTGAGCGAGTCGTTTGTGGGTCAAGTGCTGAAGTCGCTTCATCACATAATAAAATTTGTGGGTTATTGATCAAAGCACGAGCAATACCAACTCGTTGTTTTTGTCCACCAGATAACTGCCCAGGGTATTGGTTTTTTTTATCGCTAAGTTCGACATATTCAAGAATGTTATCAACTCGCTGAGTGATTTCCGGTTTATCGACACCTGAGAGTACTAAGGGCATCGCAATATTTTGTGCAACAGTTTTCGTTTCCAGTAAATTGAAATGCTGGAAAATCATACCGATGCTTTTTTTATGTGAGCGAGTTTCTGCTGGGGTATGCTCAGCAACATTTTGGCCATTAATGATAACAGCACCACTGGTTGGTTTTTCTAATTGATTCACCAGGCGGATAAGTGAGCTTTTACCCGCTCCGCTATAACCAATAAATCCAAAGATATCCCCTTTATTGATATGCAAATTAATGTCTTGCAATGCAACTAAAGACTGCCCATCTTTTTCATAGACTTTTTGAATATTTTGAAAGGTAATCATAATTTACTCTACATTATCAGTTAATTGCATACGTTCTGAAGGCGGTGCAGCGGGAAGCCACTCATCACCTAATAATTCAGCTTCTTGGCTATTTTTAACTTGCTCAAGATGTTGTTCTTGATGGTTCAGATACAATTGAGCTGCAATATGGTCAGCCAATCGTTCTGCTCCAACATTCGTTCCAGGGATTAACCCTATAACGGGCCCCATACTGAGTGATGCGCTTAAATTAAAACAATATAACTGATTGATTTTTAATGTGTCTGAGTTGCTTTTAGCTTGAAATTCAAAGTGATTACCTAAATAAGGGTGCGAAGCTAACTCTGTATTTTCCTCATGGGCAAATGGCGTGTATACATCTTCCCATGTTTTAACTAGCGGGGATAATTGATGAAAAGCGCTCTCCTTGGCCCAATTAATTCGATAGCCAGTTGCCAAGATTAAGTAATCTAATACGAATTTGCCTGTCGTGGTCGTGACGTGCAATTTTTTGTTTTTTACTTCAATAAATCTAACTTGAGTATTGAAATTGAAATAAGCATTTTCATGGCGAGAGACTCTCAAGGTACTTCCGTGAGGGGCCGGTGTTTTAGCTTTTGCAACATAATCGGTGTAATGCCACTTTTGAGCATCGGTAAAATAGGCATATGCATTGGTAAAACCTGCACTTCCAGCAACTTTTCCTCGGTTTACACGAGGCATATCGTTAGCTCGGATCAAAATTTCAACTGAATTAGCGCCATTTTCTAATGCCGTTGCTGAACTATCCATGGCCCCTGCACTATAACCAACAACACCAATATCTAAGCCTTTAAAACGGCGATAGTCAGTACCTGCATAGGAGTGTTCCCAATAGGCTGTTGGAATATCATTCATAAAGCTAGGGATATTGGCCTCACTAAAAGACTCCATACCAGTTGCTAAAATAACATGTTGTGCTTGATAACTGACTATTCCTTCAGGGGTATTAAAAATTAATTCACGGTAGTTATCATTTAGCTGTACATCAACGAGATGGTATTGATTAAGTACATGGGGTGCTGTCATGGTTTTATACCATTGCAAATATTCGCCCCATTGCAAACGTGGAATTTTATCAAGTTCATCCCATTTTTGAATACCAAACTGGGCTTTAAACCAAGCTTGAAAAGTTAAAGAAGGGGACGCAAGCGCAGGGCCAACCACATGTTTTGGTGAACGTAATGTTTCCATTAGTGCAGGGGTTTGCCATGGGCCTTCTTTGCCAGAAGCGGCTTGATCGAAAACAATCGCGTTAATTCCACGTAATTTCAGAGCGAACGCTGCCGTAATCCCTGACATGCCCGCACCAATGATAGCGACATCAATAACTTGATTTTCTGGATTGTTTTTTGATAATGACCAAGATGTTATTGGTAAATTTAAATATTGCAAATCTTGTTTTATTTGCGCTTCTAATGCCTCTAAACCTATAATCAGTTCCATTGAATTACTCCTTGCCCTCGGCTATTTCAAAAGGTTCCCCTAGTGATAACATTAAGCGGTTTGCCCATGAAAAGAAGGCCGTTGATTGAACTAAATCGAGTAATTCAAGTTCAGACAAGCCTAATGTTTGTAACTCTTTAATTTGTGAAGATGTGGCTTGGATGGGAGTTGCAGACAAAGAAGCAACCAAATCTGTGATGGCGAGTAGCCTGTCATCAAACCCTTCAGCCAGTACAGAACCTGTCGCAGTTGCTAATAGTTTATCAACATCAGCACGTCGCTCTTTTGCATATTGACTGGCTTTTCTTGCGTGAACTGAAGCGCAGTATATGCAACCATTAACTTTACTTGTTACAGCTGCAGCGAATTCACGTTCCCAGCGAGGTAGCCCTTCAGAAGTGTAAAATACGCCACGGTCAACTAAGGTTCGTAATTCTAAAATTTTGCTTTGATGGGCGAGTAGTAAAAAATATTCAGAGTTTAATTGACCAAATTTTTTCATGACTTGGGCTTCTTCAGCGGATAATGTCTTCGCATCCCTTGCTGAAATCCAAGCTTCCCATCCTAAATTATCTTGTGTAAAAGCAGTTGGGGATGAATTTCCTTTGCGGGTTAAAGGTTGGTGGTTCCATTTACCTGCAACAACTTTTGGTGCACTATTTGTAAGATTACTACTACCTGTCAGTAATAGAATCCCTTCGATTAGCCGAGCTTGATAAGTGACATAAGTTATTAATTGAGCAAGTAAAATAATGTCACTTTCTTGCCAACCTTGGTTAGTTAATTCGGCAATTAATTGGTAATGGGTGTCTTTAGGTGATTGTGTTAAAACTTGCAGATATTCTTTTGCTGTGGCAAGTGGTTTGCTAAGTGGTTCATCAGGAATTGAGTTTACTAATTGCAAATAAAATTCAGCAAGGCGGGGACTTCCTGTAATTTTTGCGACCTCATGGGCAAAATAATATTTCACATCATTTGTTAGCAATGTCGATGGAGCTGAAAAAATGGCTTCAAATACGGCTTGAGTATTTTCAGTCGCCACAGTACGTTCATGGCGAATTTTAGCTAGATTGGAATCTGGTGTTAAATTAGTTAAATAATTAATTACATCATTATTGGAAATAGTCATAAAGTAACTCACTTTTTTTAAACGTTTTTTATCTCCTTCATTACATATCAATCACATCACTAATCGAACGATCTATTTGTTATATGCTTATAACCAAAAGAAATTAAACTAAGTTCTTATATTACTTTTGTATTAAGTTATAACGATATAGTCTAAGTCGTACTCTCTAATAATGATTATACTGCCCAAAATATCTTTACAGGGTTGTTACATATGTTAAAACAAAAAATAATAGGTTTGTCTTTAATTACTACGGCTTTAGTTGCGTTGGTAGGGTGTGGTGATAATAGTGAAAAAGATAATCCGAATAAAAAACAGATTACGATAGGCTTTGGTGTTGGTAATTATATTGACCAGGTGGATAAAGGTATCGTCCCGATTTTAGAGAAAAAAGGCTATACGGTTAATTTGCGCCAATTTTCGCAGAATAGGCAAATTAACCCTGCTTTTGAAGAAGGCTCTATTGACGCTTCTGTTAATCAAAGCCGTGCCTATATGGAAGCTTATAACAAAAAGAATAATATTAACATGGTGGCATTGACAGATTCACCGAGTGCGCCACAAAGTTTGCGGTCAAATAAACATAAAACACTGGATGATGTGAAAGATGGCATGATCGTTGCGCTATCTAATGACCCGGTTAATGCAGAACGTGGTGCTAGAATTCTGGAACAGTTAGGTTGGATTAAAATTAAGCCAAATGTGAGTACATTAAGCTTTAGTGTTAATGATATTTCGCCTGATAAATATAACTTAGATATTCGAGAAACTGATGCTGCACAAGGGTTACGATTACTAGATGATGTCGATTTTGTCGTTGTGAATGGCAACTATGTTGCAAGTGCAGGTCAGCGCATTGCTGATGGCTTGGTCGTAGAAAATTCACCGTTAGAGCATCGTGTTATTGTGACTGTCATGCAAAAAGACCTAGATGCTCAGTGGGCAAAAGATTTGAAAGAAGCTTTTGAGTCTAAAGAATATGCAGATTATATTCGTTCGCAGCGTATTTACGATGGTTTTATTGAACCTGAAAGCTGGAACAAATACCCTAAATAAAATCCTAGTCTATTTTTTTATTATTAGTATTACGTTAACCACTAATTTTTATTAATTAGTGGTTTTTTCTATATAAACTAAATATCTTACTGATTTAATGTGAAAAATATTCGTGTTGAATTTGTAGACAATCTGATGTTTTTTCGTTATTTAATAGATTAAGAGCTGCATTATAAAAATAGAATATAGATAAGTTTATGTAAAAAATAGAACTGACAGGGGAAAGTATGAGTAACGAATTAATTGATGCATTTAATGTAATAAAATCCAAAAGATGGGTTGATTTGACACATAGCTTCGATAAAGATTCACCACATTTTTTTATGTTTGATTCTGCTGAATTTAAAACATTATTTGGTTATCCAGAGGGTTTTTTTGCACAGCAATTTACATTTCCAGGCCAATATGGCACTCATATTGATGCTCCTTGTCATTTTGTCGAAGGAATGCGTTATTTACATGAACTCGAATTAAAGGAACTTGTTCTGCCATTGATTGTTATTGACCAGTCAGAAAGGGCAAAAAAAGATCCAAATTTTGCATTTTCTCGAGATGATATTCTCAATTTTGAAGCACAAAATGGCCGAATTGAATCTGGGAGTTTTGTTGCATTACGCACCGATTGGAGCAAACGTTGGCCATCACAAGAGCTTATGGATAATAAAGATGACGAGGGCAATAACCAAATACCGGGTTGGGGTATGGACGCCCTTAAATTTTTATTTGAAGAACGTGGAATAAAAGCTATCGGGCATGAAACATTTGATACTGATGCAGCAAAAGATTTTCGAAAAAATAATGCATTACTCGGTGAGTATTATGTATTAGAGCAAGATACATACCAAGTTGAATTACTAGCTAATTTAGACCAAGTACCCACACGTGGTGCCGTAATTTTTAATATTGTCGCTAAACCAAATAATGCCAGTGGTTTTCCTGTACGTTCTTTTGCAATACTCCCATAGGCAATATAATTATAACCAATCTGCTAATGTAATAGCAGATTGGTTAAAACGACTATAAAGCAAATATAATCCATGCAGCGGCTAATAGCATACACAATAGCGCGACAATTCCCCCTGATTTAGAAAACTCACTGAAAGAAATTTTTACGCCATATGCCGCTGATTGTTCAACGACAATAATCCCAGCAAGGCTACCAAAGACCAGTAAATTACTTGAAAAACCTGAACCCAATACAAGAGCAGCACCTAACGAATCGGCATTACCATCAGGTGTCAAGAATGGGACGAGTAACATAACTGAGGGGTTGTTTCCAACGATAGTGCTTAGAACACCGGTCACTAAAAATAGGGCTAATGGATTATTGAGATCCACACCGTAGCTTCGTAAATCAGTTAACAATTGCTGAGGAAGGCCTGTGGCGGAAAAAGCAGCGTTAACAACAAATAACCCCATGATGAGTAATAGAAGATTACCGTCGACGAGTTTAAGCATATCACTTGAGGCAATGGACCGGTTTAATAATAAAAACCCAGCAGCAGTCAATGCTATAAGTTCTTTAGGAATATCAGTCACAATAAAGGCAATGATGACTGCGAAGGTAATGACGCCAGCTTTTGCTGTTTCCCATACATTTAATGTTTCTTGGGTTGTTTGTGGGGGAGTTGTTTGCGTATTTTCTTTAGTCAAATACCAACGATTACGATATAACCAAACGAGTACCAACCATGTTAATGGTAAAGAAAGTAGAGCTGGTATTGCTGATGCCTGTAATAAGCCAACAAACGAGATATCGAGCCCTTGGGCTGCGATCATATTTTGTGGGCTACCAATTAATGAACCGGCTGCGCCATTATTCGCCGCGAAACAAAAACCAAGTAAAAATGGAATTGGGTTTAAGCCGCGAGACAAACTAATTGATACTAATAATGGTGTCATGGCGACAACAACAACATCGTTAGTGAGTAATGCAGAAAGAAAGCCACCGACAAGAATTAAAACCGCGAGTAATGTAGGGGGAGAAACTTTTAGTATTGCCACTCGGTTTGCGGTCCAACTATAAAAACCTGACACAACAAAAGAAGCAGAAACGACCATAAGCCCAAATAACATACCAATCGTTCGGTAATCGATAGCATTCCACGCATGAGGAGGTGTAATACTGCCGATAGCCATCATGGCTAGAGCGCCAATAACAGCAGCTCCAGTCCTATCAACTTTGAAGCCAGGTAGCTTACCAAAGCCCATTGCAATATAAACCAAAAGAAAAACAATAACGGTTAACGTCATGATATTCACATTTTAATTAAGAAAATTAGAGGTAATTTATCGATGAACACTCAGCGAAGCAAGGCTAAATAATATATTGATAATAACATGTTGCAGTTAGCTCCATTTAAGATTGTCGCCAAAAGATAATAATAATGAAATTAAGAATGAAGTTTACAAATAGCGATAACAAGCATTGACCATAAGAAACGATAATCTGATTTATTGCAGTATAAAAAAACAAAGAAAATACATTGGGTAATTTTATTACAAAATTAAAAAAATATTTGTACAGATGAGAATTTGATGGCAACTCATAGGATTAAAAAAGAGAAATTGAAAATTAATTGTGACAAAAGTCACTATTTAAAGATAAATAACGTTTTTTAATTTGTGACAAAAATCACAAAAAATGGTTTTTTAGTGCAAAAAAAGAGCAATGTAATTTAGTAACACGAGATTTTTGTGAACTGCATCAATATAAATATAGGGTGGATAGGGGGGTAATGGTGACTTTGATCACATAAAGGCCCACGTGGTGCGAATCTGATAAAGCTCATGCTAGAGTGAAAGTGTTGAAAAAATCACGGACGTTATTTGGCGATAACGTTACAACTTTATCATTCTCGTACCACGGGGTTCTGTCATGGTAACATCAAATATCAAATTAAAGGTACAGAATTTTGGGCGTTTCCTCAGTAATATGGTTATGCCTAATATCGGTGCTTTTATCGCTTGGGGATTAATTACTGCGTTATTTATCCCAACTGGCTGGTGGCCTAATGAGACATTAGCTCAACTTGTAGGCCCTATGATCACCTATTTACTACCACTATTAATCGGTTATACCGGTGGCCGTTTAGTTGGTGGAGAGCGGGGTGGAATAGTTGGTGCAATAACAACAATGGGCGTAATTGTTGGTGCCGACATGCCAATGTTTATGGGGGCAATGATTGCTGGCCCATTAGGCGGATATGCAATAAAACGTTTTGATTTGTGGATAGAAGGCAAAATTAAAACGGGTTTTGAAATGTTAGTGAATAATTTTTCATCTGGCATTATCGGCATGTTATTAGCCATTTTGGCTTATTTAGCAATTGGGCCTCTTGTTGCAGGGCTATCCAAGATATTAGCAGCCGGTGTGAATGTGATGGTGGAGAATAATTTACTTCCACTCACGTCTATTTTTGTTGAACCTGCCAAAATCTTATTTCTTAATAATGCTATCAATCATGGTATTTTTTCACCACTAGGTATTCAGCAAGCGTCTGAAACAGGTGCATCCATCTTTTTCTTAATTGAAGCCAACCCTGGACCAGGTTTAGGTGTTTTACTCGCATATATGTTTTTTGGTAAAGGTAATGCTAAGCAGTCTGCGCCAGGAGCCGCAATTATTCACTTTTTTGGTGGCATCCATGAAATTTATTTTCCTTACGTCTTAATGAATCCTCGGTTAATTCTTGCTGTTATTCTGGGTGGAATGACAGGGGTATTTGTGATGAACCTTTTTCATGCTGGGTTAGTCTCTCCTGCATCCCCGGGCTCAATATTTGCAGTTCTACTGATGACGCCTAAATCATCACTTATCGGCGTTATTTTATCGGTCGCAAGTGCTACAGCTGTTTCTTTCATCGTTTCAGCTCTTTTATTAAAACGAACACGAATTGGTGATGATGATGAACTCGAGAGTGCGACGAAAAAAATGCGTAATATGAAAACGCAATCAAAGTCATCATCAGTAAATTCAATCAATAAAGATGCTTCTATCAATTTAGCTCAAGTGCACAACATTATTGTCGCTTGCGATGCAGGCATGGGTTCAAGTGCAATGGGAGCGGGGGTATTAGCCAAAAAAGTACGTGATGCTGGCTTGCTAGACATCACCGTCACTAATATGGCAATCAACGATTTACCAGAAAATGTTGATATTGTTATCACTCATAGGGATTTAACGCAAAGAGCGAAATCATTTGCGCCAAATGCAATCCATATTTCTTTAACAAACTTCTTAGATAGCCAGACGTATAATGATTTAGTCACGAATTTAATAGCTAAAAAAAATCCTAAGGCAGCTAATGATGGGCATTTAATTAAACAAACTATTGTTGCGGCTAATGATGAGTCATATGACATAACCGAACATGAAGAGGCTTTGTTTACTTTAAGTGCGAAGCACATCCATTTAAATCTGGCGGCAGAAAATAAAACTCAAGCTATCCGCTTTGTAGGGCAGAAGTTAGTCGAAGGCGGGTATGTTGAGCCAGAATATATAGAGGCTATGCTAGCTCGTGAAAAACTAACACCAACGTATCTTGGAGAGTCTATTGCGGTACCTCACGGAACAATAGAAGCCAAAGACCGCGTATTAAAAACTGGCATTGTTATTTGCCAATATCCTGAAGGCGTACAATTTGGTGAAGAACCCGATGAAATTGCTCGCTTAGTGATTGGTATTGCAGCACAAAATAATGAGCACATTGAAGTTATTACACGAATTACTTCCGCTTTAGATGAAAATGGGGTCATTGAGCGTTTATGTGAAACCCAAGATGTTCAGGAAGTACTCGAAATTTTAGCGTCTCAAAGTGCAGCATAAGGAGAATAATAATGAAAGTCATTCATTTTGGTGCAGGAAATATAGGCCGCGGTTTTATTGGCAAATTATTAGCAGACGCAAATTCACAAGTAACTTTTACTGATGTCAATCAGCCATTAATTGACCAACTAGCACATCAACAATCTTATAATGTTCATGTTGTTGGTCAGGAAAATCGTATTGAGAAAGTCCAACACATTCACGCTGTTAATAGTAATGACCCTAAAACGATAGAGTATATTGCAACGGCAGATATGCTTACAACAGCAGTCGGGCCTCAAGTGCTTGAAAAAATTGCCTCAACGATAGCTAAAGGCATTATTCATAGAAAATCGTTGGGAAATAACCAGCCACTCAATATTATTGCATGTGAAAATATGGTGAGAGGAACTAGCCAATTAAAGCAACATGTATTGGCTCAATTGCCTGAAGAGTTACATCAATGGGTTGAGCAGCATATTGGTTTTGTAGACTCCGCAGTTGACCGTATTGTTCCTCCGATGGAGGCAGCGAATGATGACCCGCTTGATGTTACCGTCGAATCCTTTAGTGAGTGGATTGTTGATCAGACACAATTTGTTGGTGATATTCCTATTATCGAAGGAATGGAATTAACGGATAATCTAATGGCATTTGTCGAACGTAAGCTATTTACGTTAAATACAGGCCATGCAATAACAGCTTATCTGGGACAATTATATGGATACCAAACAATTAGTGAAGCGATTGGCGATTTGAGGATCCACACTATTGTTAAATCGGCAATGAAAGAAAGCGGGCAAGTATTAATTCAACGTTATGGCTTTGATTCGAAAATACATAATCAATACATAGATAAAATACTGAGCCGCTTTGCGAACCCATATTTAAAAGATGATGTTAGCCGAGTAGGACGACAACCTATGCGAAAATTAAGTTCAAATGATCGCCTAATTAAGCCGTTATTAGGTACATTTGAATATCAATTATCACATGAAAATCTGATCATAGGTATTGCAGCTGCATTGCATTTTAGGTGTGAAACTGATCCCCAAGCAAATGAAATGGCAAAGTTAATTGCAGACAAAGGACTTACCCAAACGGTCATTCAACTTTGTGGAATAGAGCAATATCCAGAGGTAATTGATAAAATTTGTACTCAATACCAGTTAATGATGTTGAGTAAAAAGTAATATTACGGATAATGGGTTAATTATTGAGGTTCAATCACTTTATGGCTACCTACTATGTGAAAGCAAGTAATATAGCCATAAAGTGATAAAAGAAGCTAATATGGAAAATAAACAAAACATTGAAAATCAAATTCTTGAGCGGTTGAATCAACGACCAGAGGTGCACTTATTTGTTCAAGATGTCGTTATTTTAATTTCACAAGCTATTGATAAATTAATGTTAAAAGTTTTCAGAAAGGATGACTATGCAGTAAAATATGCAGTTGAGCCTCTTTTAACTGGAAATGGCCCATTAGGGGAGTTATCGGTTCGTTTGAAACTCTTATTTGCGTTAGGGGCTATTTCTCGTGAAACCTATGAAGATATAGAATTATTTCTTGCTTTGAATGAGTCATTATCTGCAGAAAAAATAAATATAAATTTTACGGATGATGAAATTTTAGGCAGTATTAAAATGCTTCATTGTATGGAGCCATTACCAGAAATGATGAGATTTAATCAGCCAGAAGATCTTATTGATAATCAATTAATTGAATTGCAAAAATACCGTTTTCAGCAAATGATCAAATCTTCATTGATATTGTCTGTAACAGCTTTAATTACCCAAATTATCGAAACGGATGTATTTTAAAATCGGTTATTCTATCATCCCTATTTTACTGTTTACTTATCAAGGTAAATATGTTTGAAATAATGCATTATTAGCCGAGAATCAGCAGAGCATCGAATGAATATTATTATTGCACATGAAATCACCACCGAAGATAAAGAAGAATTACTTGCAGGGTTGCGTAGTTTTAATACTAAGTTTTTAAATGCCGACCGATTTAGTTCATTAGGAATTTATTTTAAAAATGATGATGGCGTGATGCTTGGTGGTTTACTTGCCTCAATTAAGGCAAATTGGTTATGTATTGATTATTTATGGGTTAGTGAAAGTGCCAGAAATGATGGATTAGGCCGTGAATTGATGTATACCGCTGAACGGGAAGCAAAAAAACTAGGCTGTATGCATAGCTTAGTTGACACATTTAGTTTCCAAGCTTTGCCATTTTATGAAAAATTAGGATATGTGAAACAAATGTCATTACCTGACTTCCCGGAGACAGGTATGCAACGACATTATTTAACTAAGCGTGATATATGAATTTTATTATTACAACTAATTTCGGTGATAACTTTATTTGTATTCTCCTCAGTTGGGCTTATGCTCTCTAAAGGCTATTTTTACTTCATCTCTTTTCTTCTGGTATCGGCTAAATAAATTTACCAATAAAAAATACTATATACATGAGTACTTAGATTCCACTAAAAGTTACTAGACCTTCTTGGAAGTAAAAATAATCAATTTATTGTTTTTATTTGAAAATGGAGGTCTTAATAGATCTTTAGAAGTCCCTACAGGAATCGATTTTTTATGTTATCAGTTTGATTAATAATGATTAAATTAATATTTATTTCTGATTGTAACCTTCTTTATACCCTCACTTTTTATTGGTGCTTTAATTACAAAGAATCTAAGATACTTAACTACCAAACCTTTATCCATGCCATGGGTCGTATTCTTATCGATATGTGCGAGCCTGGTTTCAACCCATGCTAAGTTAAAACCTTCCTCATGCAAGATAGTGCCCATCTTGTGACGGATACCATGTTTTGTTAGCCTTCCCTCATACCCAAACAATTAAATAGCCATGTACATCTGCTCCTGGTTGTAACATTCTCCAATACCTTTAATGATTACTTTAATATAATTGTTGCTAGCTATGAGGTTCATGATGCGCTTACCTTTTCTCCATTGATTTGTATACTTAATGTTATATATGGAAGGCCATATACTTTGTTATTATCCTACCGAAGGAGCAATACTCACGAGCCAAAATTGGTATTATGCTTATGTGGTTTCAGATTTAAAGAAAAACTGTTGATAACAGCCTGTTAATGAGCCCAGAAGTGTTGGCTTATTTTTCAATTAATCAATTCTCGTATAAAAAGTAAAATAACATTCAAGCGGCCAAGTCATTTCAATTACTCAGAACGGCACTCAATCAGTTGGTAGGAGGAGGGATCATTAATTAAAAGTGACTCATTTTTAATTAAATATCTATTAGCATTTTTGCTTATAACGAATTGAGGCGGGGGGATTTTACAATCCTGTTTATTAATAATAGATGCATTAAATCCTGTGGCTATTTCTTTTAATGTATAATTCCCCTCGCAAGAATATAATTCTTGCCAAGATGAAATAGTTAACTTAGCCTCATTGTTAAATTTAAATTTTAGATTAATAAGTGTATTAACATCATTATTTGATTTTTTCTCGGGATCGTGAAAATAATAGCAACCGATGGTTTTAGTTGCATATGCACAATTTAATATAATGAATGAGAGTAATGCACTAATAAATAGAAGGTAACTCATTTTTGATTCATTCATCGATGATAACTAGTATACATAGCGTAATAGCAGAAAGTAGGTTAGCACTTCGTTAATTAACCGATTAATAAGCATTTTGACGAACTTTAAAGGATTGTAAAATCCTATTCCAGATTTCAATCATTTGTTATATCTGTCTTAATAATGAACTCTAAAATTTCTTTAAACATTTCTTTTCTGTCTAAATTTATAGAATATTTAGGCACTGTACCGTCACCGTGCCCGCCCTCATAATCCATTGATGGCGTACTTTTCCATTTATTGCTAGATTTGAGTAACGTATATTCGTGCTTATCGCCATACATCTCAGTAGAACGGTTGTCATCAGATACCCATAAGCAAGGGGTCTTATCACGTAATTTCCACGTCACTGTTGCATCTGAACGACGACTATCTTTCGGGGCATTTTCATCAAAATACGTTCCGTAAAATTGGTAAGTATTCGCATGATATTGATCATTTATATCTAAAATGAAAGGATGAACATCATCATTACCTACCTTTTGACTAAAATCCGTTTCAACTGCGTTAGAGTCTAGTAATTCACGCCAACGCTTTTCTGACGTAAAAACTCACCCGAGAGTATCCCATGCTATTAATGCCAGATTACGGCGTATTCACCAGACTGAATCGCCCGTATCTTTATGTTTTAAGTTAGACCCCATAATGCTAGGTAAAAAAATAACAGGAACCACTTTGGTTGCAGGGATATCAAGGTGGACTTTGGCATTCCGTGATTGATGTTCAGTCGTACATTCCCAAGAAACCCGTTTTTTCACATTAAATTGACAAAAACGGTGTTGGATATTTTCGCCTTGTTCATCCTGACTCATTGTATTTCCTTCAAATAGAGCATGGCGATGATTGATTTGATGTTCCCACTTATACTCAAATACATTTATTAATGAAAAATAAGGCGAGAATGATGACAATATCGATGAGCAATTTATTGAGTGATAGGGAATTATTTATTTTGCTGAATCAATGCATACCGGTTCAATAGTTGCTTAAAGTGGGTATCAATACGTTGATATTCTGATTCAGGTACAGTGCCTTGCGCTTGTAATTGTTCTAGTTGGCGTAGCTCTTCCTCGAGTGGCAACCCTTGATTAAAATGCTGACGTGCATTAAACATAATCGTTTTTAATTCAGATCCAGTGATATAGCTGCGAGGTTTACCATCGAGACTGTCTAAGCGCGTACTGAGATTATTTAACTCCGTCATCCCTTCCGACCACTGTTGGAGTTTATCGCGAGATGACGCGTTGATTTGCATATTTTGCTGCCATTTATCGTTTAACGCGGTGACTTCTTGTCGCTCACTATAGTGTTTGGTGAGGTAATTCACCATACTCAGCCCATATTGCTGAGCCCAAATCGGGGATATCGACTCCAATTCCATAAGGTAGTTATCGATCATATTGAGTTTTTCGGGCGAGAAACTATTCGGTTGGGCTGAATTGGTTTGTAATTGCAGCTCAACTATCGATGCAATATTCGGTGTAAATTCAGGTAGTTGTGGGAGTGCCTGCGCTAAGGCATGACTATTAGTTGATGGTTGGAAAACATAGAACGCGCTGGCACAAAGTGCCCCTGTGAGAATGATACCTGCCGCCAATCCAACGTAAAGTCCTTTACGATAAGAAGGTTTGGCAAGTGGTGGAGGACTTATGGTCTCACTGGTTTTAATGGAAATCGGGGTGACTGCGGTATGAGCTTGAAATGTCGAGGGTGACGTTTTCGGGAGTTGCGGAAGTGTCGGTGGAATAAAACCGTTATCGGGCGCATCTGTACTCTCTAATTGCCTTGCTTGAGAGGCGAGTAAACTTTGTAAACGCTCTAGCTGAGTCAGGTGTTTGAGTTCTAATGTTTGTAACTGCTGTGCAATTTGGTTCAGCGTGATTTCAGTTTGGTAAAGTGCAGGGAGATCGGCATAAATGGGAGCATATGCACGTAATCCCGTCACTAATTGTTGGCTTAATGTGGCGATAATTTCGACGCGAGCATGGGTTTGCTGTGGCCAAAGTCCTTGCCAGTGGTGACGGAGTAAATGCTGGAGCAGTGATAATCCTTCATTTAATCCTTCGATGCCATTTTGATGCTGGCGGATCAGGGTAAACCAGGCGCAAGTTTGTAGATCTCCTCCATTTTGATTGAATAAGGATAAACATAAGCCATGAGCTCGAGCCCAGTCAACATCAGGGCGGGCAGGGTGGAAGCGTTTGTTTAACTCGTCTTTAAGGGCAGAGAAATCAGCCAGGGTGCGCGGGTCACCACCAAGGCGTAATGTCTTTAAGTCTGGATTCATAATTGTCTCATGCAATCGTCGGTTTAAATCGTATCGAATTGTTTTTTTAGATGATGTAATAAAATGCGTCCATCAGGCATAAATTGGGTGCCATAGCGGATCAAACCTTGTTCGTGCAACTCAACTTCAAGGGCATAGTGGAGTGCACCAAAGCTATTTTGCGGTAATAACATTAAAGAAAGAGATTTGATGCGGGGCTCATACTTGAGCAACGTTGCCGATAAAACAGTCATCATATTGTGAGCGGTGCCGGGGAGACCTTGGATCATTTTACTCATATCGGGAAGCCCGTAATCTGGAATATGTTCGATGCTCCCTGCTCTGGTATTGAGAATACGGCGAATATTGTCCATGACGGAAACCATCACTTGGTCATGTTCTGGAATGTCATCAATATTCAATCCTCCCGCAAAATACCCTGTCAACATTTCATATAATGAAGGTTGAGACATGTTATTTTTCTCCCAGCGGTTTTAGTGTCATCGTGTTATCCACGAGCGTTAATAAACGTGGGTCATCAGGTAATAACCGTTTTTTGGGGATCACCACACGCCAATCATCGGTGACAAGGTCTGGATGGTGAAACATCACGGCGATAGCAACAAACTCAGCGCCTTCTTCGAGAGGCATATCAAGAGAAATTGATTCGCCAGGGCGAATTCGCAGATCTTTTTGTGTGACTAATGAGGATTTGAGTACTTGGCTATCTTTAGCGAAAAGGGTGGAATAGTCGCTTTCTACAAAGCTTTCAAAGTTTTTTAGTTGATAAACACGGATAATCGTTGATAACGATGCGCCAGTATCATCGGTATTTAATGCTTCACGTGCGACAAAATCTAAGTGTACGACTTTCACTTGTTTATAAAAGAGGGAGCTTGCAACATTGCGAGTACCATCACCGACCATCTGAGTAAGACCACAGCCCGATAGATTTAATGCGCTGAGGAGCATTAATGTTTTGCCGCAAAAGGAGAATAGAGGGAATTGTTTCATAAGTGATCCTCAAACTTAAAATCGATAATTAGCATAGTGTTGGGGAGGCGTACTCTGTGTTGACGTCGTTAATCGTTGGTAACGCCCTAAATTTAACGTGATAACGTGTTCTTGATGCGCAGTTTGTGGGCTGAGTGTTCCCATTGCTGCGGTACGCCCCAATTGAACACCTTGGTGAGATTGAGTGCTTAACGCCGCATTGGGTAATAACTTTCTTGGTAACGTTAAGTTAAGACGAGCATTGACGCGTGATCCGAGATAAACATGCAATAGTGCCATTAAATCTTGATACAGCACCCCATCAGGCAACCAGTTCCGAGCTTCTTCAAGGTTATTGGTTTGTAAGATAATCAAAATTTGGCTATTAACATCGGTGGCGTACTGACCTAATACGGGTTTGTTGGCTAATGTCATCGGTGTTCTGCAGGATAACCCTGTTTGAGTGGCTTGCTCGATGCGTCTTGGGTCATGAGGCTTGATGTTAACTTGGGTATCAGGCGCCAGTAATTTAACTAATGATATAACCCCTTCGGCGGTACGAGTTGGAAAACGTAGCGTACCCAGTAATGCGAGAAATCGGGATAATGGCGCTTGTATATGTTGCGCCGTGCCAGGTATACCTAAGCCAATTAACCCATATAAATACTGGGAAGTTTCGTCTTCACCTCCCGCTAAAAATGTTGCAGGGTAAGAGTATTTTCGCCAAATACGATAAAACTGCGTCGTCAGTCGGTGGTTAAAAATATCTAAAAAATCGGCAAGAGACTCGGTTCCCTCACGTCGTTGTGCAATGTCATCAAGGTAGGTTGTCGGTAGCGGGGAAGTGACACCATATAACCCTAAAAAAGTCGTTCGAATGCTCGGAGTTATACTATCACGGTATCTATCGTCAATATCCAACCCTTTAATTTCGGTGACGGGAAAGCCCATTCCACGGTGAGGGCGAAAACGAATCGCATCTGTTTTGGGGTCTTGAGTACTGCCGAGCGGCGAGCTCTGTGCATTACTTTGTTCTAGTAGCTGGCAAAATCGATAGAAATTAACTAACGGAAGACGCTCCCCAAGCGCATCAAGAAGCGGATTTACTGAGGATGATTTTCGGTCCATGTCAGACTATTTCCTGTCGGTAAAATATGTAAAGTCAATTGGTTAAACAGGTGTACATCGGTATAGAGGGCAAAAAAACGGTTGAGCATTTCGCCAAAAAGATGAATGTCACCTTCACCGTTAAAGCCGTGGCTATCAATAGTGATGTCAATGGCAATACCTCGGTGTAAAAAGCCTTTTTCAAATCGTTCGATGAGATGCTGCTCAACGTGGATCATGGCATCGAGTTTACGGCTATTCAGGTCATCCTCTCGCCAATCGTAAAGTGCGAGAGTGCCTCGTAATACCTCTACGTTATCCATCATATTCAGGAAGCTGGCACCAAGGTGGCTAAGTACACGCCAATGAAATCTATCTTCAGCAGGTGGGTAGCAAGGTAGCGTAGGTTTGCATAAGTTACGAACCCGTAACTGTGTCTGTAAAGTCTCTTCAGTTCTGTCTAATAATGTACTTTGTAACGCTTTGCGAGGGAGTTGTCCGTTAGTCCCGGTTAATTGGAGCGATAGTGTTTCACTTTCAAGAGATGCGCTTGGTTGCTCGTGCGCTCTCCCTACAATTAACCATGTGTCATGTAGTCCGCTGACGCCGCGTTTAATTCGTGTGTGATAGTAATGTTCAGGGGCGTTGTGGCGGAGCATTCCCCCTCTGTGACGGAAACTACTGAATGGCACATAGTGAATATGTTCATCTCGCCTTGTGCCATGAACCGTATCGACTGCATAAATTTCGGTGTGTCCATCTTGCAAGCGCCGAGGGCGTAGTAAATATTCACTTTCTAGCCCATTAACCGTCAGTGGGTCGGCTTCAATGTTGAATAAGTTGATCACCGGAACGCTGTGCAGTTTTAGGTTATCCGTACTTAATGGAATATCGCTATCCCATAGCGTATCAAGCACAATTTCGAGTTCAAAATGACTCAATCCTTCAGGTAATTGAATCTCACCGAGCCCGTTTAAGTTGACGAAGAAAAATTTTTCACGGAAAGAAAAATACTCCAGTAATAGCTGGTAGCCGCTGAAAGTGCTATCGCTTTTAGGCCACAGTTGGTCTTCTTCAGCAAAGCCCCCCGGGGAAAACCAAAGGGGTAAACGAATACGATCAGGGGACGATGGCAGGCGAATATAGGTGGCTGCAACTTGCTTAGTCAGCGCTAAATGGAGTGCATAGGTCGTTGGAACGTCACCAGAGAGATAAAAGGGGAGTGCATTAAGCGCGGTTTGTTTCCAGTCAGCGAGCTTCCCACAATCGAACTGCAAACGAATTACGGAACGGCCATCAGGCTCTGTGGTTAAATTAACGGTTGATAGCACAATGGGATTGAGCGTTAAGTCTCGCGTTGTGCGATAGCGGCAGACGGTCTTTTTGGGACCAATCGGGCGCGAAAGCACTTCAAAGTTAGCAGGGATCACCGATGAGAGTTTCATATCGTGAATATCTGGCGCGAGTTCAACGACAGAAAGTGATGGAATAGTTTGTAGATAATGAGGCCAAAGTAGGCTAACTAACCCTTCTGTTAACTCAGGTAAATCATCATCAATTTTTTGGCGCAATTGCCCCATGGAGAAGGCAAAACCTTCAAAAAGTCGTTCAACAAAAGGGTCAGGAATGCCCACTTTGTCTAAATCTAATAACGCCGCACGATCGGGGTGAGCTTGAGCGAATTCTTTAGCTGCTTCACGCAGATATCGCATCTCCGCATCATAATAGCGAAGGGTTAAATCATCCATTTGTGTGGTTCTCATTGATTAATTTAGGGGTAGAGCACTAAGGCTCGCACAGGATCTAATCGTGTGAGTTGAGCCAGTAACTCAGACATTTGATGATGCAGTTCAGCTTTGTCAGGCGTGTTACGCTGCGTTTTCCCTCGCAACAGTTGCAATTGGCGGGCTTTAACTTCAAATAACGAGTGTGGTTCCCAATCAGCGAGACGCATCTGCTCAGCACTGTGGTCTAATTCACGAAGTAAATTCAGTGCCAAATCATAACGAGCAAATTGTTCAGCCACTCTTGCCATCACTAATTGCAGCAACCATTTTTGACGGGGTGTTTGGATATTCGGACGTGACATTAACCAGGCTAATGCGGCTTCAACGCCTTCAGTGTCAGCTTGAGTTAACGCTTCTTGTTCTAACGAAAATATTGAGTCGTTATCATCGTCACTTGTGCCACGAACAGGCATGTGGTGGAGAGACTGAATATTCTCTTCTAGAATATGCTGTTTGATCCACGCTAATGTAACTTCATCAGCGAAAGGTGTGCCATCTTCCCAAGCGAGATTTTCTAAACCCGGTAAGCGAAGTAAGAACTGCTTTAAATCAGAAGTAATCACTTCTGCCCAGCCGTCCCACGGCGCAGGGGATTTACTCAATGCCTGATGCAAATACCACTGCACATCTAACCAAAAATGATTAACGCCTTCTGCAAACAATCGATCGGCTTGCTCGGTGAGTTCGAGCCAATTTTGTTGCAGATATAAACGTTTTAGCTGCGCTTTAGCATCTGAGCGTGGTGGGGCTAATCGAGTACAACCTTGCTGATTTTGTGGGGGAGATTGGTGTAGCGTATCCCACCGTACGGATTTCATCAGCCGGTGACCTGACAACCAACCATTAGGTTGATTACGCAGATAATTGGCAAGCACTTTGGCTTGGTCAAGTAATTCGCGACCCGATTGAATAGGGGTAATAGAGCTGATACCCGATGATGTCTGTTTTGTTGATGTATTTTCTGTTGATTTAATATTTTGAGGAACAACACTATTCGCACCGCCAGATTGTGCAAGTCGATTTTCTAAGGCACGTAAGAGGGGCGCAAGGTTAGGGCGGCTTGCTTCATCCCATGTACTAAATTCATCCACAATCGAGCTAAGTAACGCCACGATACGTGCAAATTCGTTACTATCCACTTCAGGATAAAGGGATAAGCTGTCGATAACTCGTTGACCCGCGAGCCATTCAATGGCGGATTTTCGGCTATTTGGGCGATTTGGCAGCAAGTCATCATGGTAACGGTGGAGTAACCCTGCCAGTAATCCTAACCCATCGGCTAATCCCGTTTCCCCTTCACGATGCAAACGCGCCCAAATATAGTAAGTGATAACGCGTGCGTCTTTACAGACATGAGTTAAGAGATTTTCGGCAAGTGTACAGATTAATTGTGTATCTGAGCCTGATAACTTGTTGACTTCTTCTTTCATACGTTCGAAGTCATCGTCATAGCCAGGGTCTTCCCCAACCGGATTTTCAGCTGTGATTGGCAATAACCAGCGTTCCCATAACACGACTTGTTGTTCCACTAATTGATTAGCGACAAGCGGATTTCCGGTAAAACAGGCTGTGCGCAAGGCAGTTAATAAAGGCATAGGTGATGTCCTATCGAGGCTAATCCAAGAAGATTTTTTCAGGTAGCACAAAGTTACGTAGTTTTAATAGCGCCAGTGGGCCTTGGCCCATTTCAGTACGCAGTTGGTAATTGAGTGTATTGCCAGCTGGCGTGGTCCATGACACGGTATAGCTACTGGTGCTTCCTGCATAAGGCGCGACATTGGCTGTCTCGAGTAAACGGATTAACCCCCAGACACCAGGATGATCGCCATAGAGTCGGGTACCGGTGGAGGTCGTCATCCAAGACAATGAGGCGCCTGACGCGATGGTATCGGCAGGCCATACAAACCGTTGCCATTGCGGGAACTGGTTATCGTAGGTAAGATTTTGCTTATCGATCACCAGTACGGTCTGCATCACCTGTTTACTGGTTCCCGGACGCATCTCGAAGTACAGGCGAGCCTCTCCATCGGCGAAGGCCACATCGCCTAGCTCACTCAAGGTATTCATAGCCTGAATAAACTCAGGGTTAAAGCGTAAACCTTGAGCATTCGTGCTATTGGGTACCCAATGGTTACCTTCTTTGCGTAAGACACCTTGCAAACGTGTTTCTAAGAAGCGCTGAATACGTCCATTATCAGGGCGAAGATATTGTGCCATCAGAGGCAAAGAAATATCACTTTGCGTGTCTTTCAAGGGATAGCGACCGCCAAAGGCGTTGTTCCATTCATTGACAATCGCATTTTGCCATTCGCTATTGATCCCTTGAGCGGTAGGTGTGAGCAATTGCTGCCACGCTTGGGTCATGGGCTCCACTAACAGTGCATCGCCAAAAGGTTGCCACTCTTGCCCAAAACTGGCGGCAATCAAGCTCCCCATATCCCGCGTTTCGGCAAAATCGACACTTTTACCTTCTAGAATACTTTGTGCGAAGGCTTGGGACATGGCTTGTGGGTCGGGGGCATTTACCACTTGCTGAAGTTTTAAGCGCACACGAGTAATACGGGTTAAATACGCTTGTAAACTCAGATTATCACCGGTTTGTGAGGTGGCTTGAGGATCAACAAAGTTTAGGATAGGACCAAACGTCTCTTCCAATGGCCCCGTAAAATCGGCTTTTTGGTTAATCACCGGTTTTTGTTCTTTGTTGAGCAGCTCTTTTGCCGAATTAACAAACGAGTCGGCCAGTTTTTCTGCCTGACGTCCGGTTTTCCCTTGGTAGGCGAGGGTATTCATCAGGGCAATGACCGGAGATTGGCGAACATCGCTCATTAATGTGAGCTGGTCAATAGTATCGGACAGGCTGTCGGTCTGTCGCCATTGCAGGCTGTTTAAAAAATTTAACCAGCTACTTGAAAAATCGGCAAAATAACGCTCGGTGAGTTGCTGTTTAAGTACGTCAGGCGAAATATCTTGGCTAAGTTCATGCTGGTTGTCGCTCAATACCCAGTCAATTTCATTGCGACGGGATTCAACCACTTTTTTGATGGCGGGTTGAATGGATTCTTCCCACGCTTTGCGGGTAAAAATGCCCGGTACAAACTCTTCTGTCGTCAATAAAAAGCTAACATCAGTATCGTTTGTCATGTCATTGAGGGTCATATCCGGAAATTGGTTCTGTGCCTGCAAAAGCACTTTTTGGTATAATGAAGCACTTTCGCTGCGTTGGCCGATTTGTCGAATGAGTAAGGTACGGCTTTGATTAATCAGGTTATTGTTAGCCGATAATTGCCAGCCAGGGTGCTTGGGTAGCTGCTGCGCGTAGAACATGAGCAACTCTTTGCCGAGAGTGTGCCATTCTCCTTCATCCATTCCCTGAGGGGCGGGTAGGGTAGTTAGGATACTATCAGTAAAAAACGCCGGATCCATGCGTTCAGGCGTACTCATCATGAGATAAGTTTTTAAATCTTGATATGCACGTTGTGTCGCTTGGCGACGCTCATCACTATTTGGCGATAATTGTGTATAGGCTTGCAATCGTTGCTCAAGTTGTTGACGGATATTATCTCGCAGAGGAGGGAGTACCGTCTGCTGATACAACGGCCATAAATGCGCTAATAGCGGCTCATTGCTATTCAAGCCAAAATGTAGCCAAAAAGGCACTGAGTTCTGTTCCCGATGAGTTAACAGCCCAAGAGTTTGCTGAAAATCATACTGAGCTTTGAGGCGTTCAGTTTCCGGCAATTGGCTGTTAGCGGCGACGCTCGCACTTTGGTAGCTCTCTTCGATAAGCTGGCGATTGGCGAAATAAGAGACAATCATGCCTGCACCCCACAAGGTCATGGCGGTAGCAGCACCGTATTGAACGAGACGTTTTTTTTCAAAGCCTAAAGAGGCAGGCTGTAAACCGGATGCCAGTTCAGATTGCACATTTAACCAGCTTTGCCAGCGCGTATCGGGGTGCCAACTATTGGGTAAACGTTGCTGATTTAACGGATTGATAGAAGGGCTAAATGCGATGCCGGAAAAAGGCAGTGTACGTAATTGGGTATTGAGTGGCGCTAATGCGGTCGCAAGCTGCTGGCTGCCCCCGTTTTGTAGAAATTGGGCTAAGGCGAGTAGATAGGTGTGTTTCTGTTCGCGAAGTAATGCTTGGGTTCCGTTGATCACAAGTGCGGGGATCAGGCTTAACAAGCTAGGTGATAGCGCCTCGGCTGGCATATTTTGCTCTGTCATGCAGAGGATAGCGGGCGTTTCAACAGCACTGAGGGATTGTTGGTCACTGACACTCCATACCCAAACAGGCGCACGCCAACCTAATGCTTGGAAGAGGTTTTGGATTGCACGCCCTGCGTTATGGGCTGTTGCGGTATTGAGGTTAGTGAACGTGACGCTGTTGTCTAAAAGCTGGGAAGAAATGCTGTTTTCTGTCACCCAAATCACACCATCGAGCGGACGACGTCGGCGTAGGTGTTTGAGGGTTTCTAGTCGCTCTGAGTCTATGGAACTGCCGATATCGCCACCGTAGATAAGCAAGGTGCCATCACACTCTTGCCAGATTTCTTGCGTCAGGCTAGGGGCGAGTTTTTCGACGGCGGAGTGGGAGCCGAGGAGGAGCTGAATGGAGACTTTGGAATGCCAGAAAGTGCCGTATTGGTTGCGTAGTGCTTGAATAATTTCATTGTGCAATAAGCTTATTTGTTTAATCGGCGCATGTAAATCGATTGAGCTATTCTGTGGCTTAAACGCTTTCTGTTCTTGTCTTTGTGAAAATTTATTTTTTATAGGATAAAAATAAATACCGAATAAAGCAATGATACTGAATATCGACATTCCAATATAGTATGGTGTTAAGTCAAAGGGTTGATATTGATAAGTGACAAATAAAACGATTGATAAACTTAGGAGTAAGACTAAAAAAATCGCAAATAGCTTCCCACGAGGAAAACTTGCGGATATTTTATTTTTCATATTAAGACCTACGAATATAAACAGCGTAACTGGCACCATGAGGATTTGGGTGAATGAGGATTTGGTCTAATTTTGTTTTTAATGATATTTCAGTTACGAGTGAAAGGTATGTAAAAAATGCATTCGGATGAGGCGTTGAATAAGATAATGCGAAAGAACGAATTGGAATAGATTTATCAAACTCAATATTTTTTTCAGTGTAGGTGATGAGAACGTTATCTACGATATCTTGCTGACTCTCAGTTATCCATGTTTGGAATGTATTCTTTCTCGATATCCCACTGTAATCCACGTATTTCACTATTTCATTATCGATATCTTGGGTGTCTATTTCCATGACGCGTTCGACTTTTACGTTGACATTATTTGAATTCATGAATTGTTGGTTTGTTGAAAATAGTTGAGCTGAAATAAATTCGCTGTATTTTGCTTGCGACTGGATCGTCACAATTAAAAACATCTTGTTTTGTTCGGTATCATCATAAGCTGAAAAAATATCTTGATAGCGAGGTGATCGAATAGGTTTGAGCTGCCAATGTTCATAAATTAAATTTTCATTACTGATACTATCATTACTGTCGAAGAGGTAAATTTTTGACAGATAAGACCGATAAAGAGGAGACTGTTTTTCGAGTTGTGCATCAAGGGTTGCAATGAAGTCATTATCAAATTGCAAAAGATTGAATAAACGACGAGGTTTATTTGGAAACATCGGAACGGCTTCTGCTTCTTGCAAAAACACGTCAGTACCGTCTTTATCGGGGGTATAGATAACGTTTGCGATAGAGATCACTGAAGATTGGCACCATGCTTGCCATTCCCTTTTTGTGATTTCTTTCTCTTTTTCCCAGTTGTGACAGGTGATCACGGAATGTTGATAACGAACGTATAAAAAACTGATACAGGCAAAAAAGAGGAGAGCGATAATGGGGAATGCGATAAATAATAACCGTGTTTTTTGCTCTGCCGATAATGTGACACTATAGGCATAAACGGCAGCAACTATCGTTACGAAAAAGAAGAGTATAACCTTATAGTTGGGTTTTTCTATCGGTGTTTTATTCGGAATAGAGGGGATCTTCCAATACATCGATTCAATATCCTTATCTGCTTATTTTATATGGGTTGTGGGCTCGGAGCTGATCACCCGACACCCACATGCACATAGGCACTGATCCACTACAATGGCAATACCATTATCAAAAGCGGAATCAGCCCCTTCTATAATGGTGTTATTACCGTGTTTGGGGCAGGAAACAAGATCTCCAACGAGTGCAACTTGTTTACCGTCAATGTACATTGTGGATGAAGCCGAGAGCACATGGCCTCCATGGGTATTTTTGTCACCAAGACAGACAAATCCTTTCATAGTAACCAACTAGAATTAAATTTTTGTTATTAATAAAATTAAAAAAGTAGCTTAGGTAATATTAAAGGCCTTGTTCTTTGCAATCGTTGTCTGACAATAAGGACAAACTAACCGAAATATCTTTATCAGCAATTTCAGGTATCACTAAAGGGTGACCGTCTTTATCTAAACGACCATAATAATCTTTATTTTCTGCCGTTATTTTATAGCATTGCCCTTCAGTAGAGCCACCAAAAGGGTTTGCTAATGTAATGTTTTTATTTCGCTCAGTGGTCATTGTTTTAGGTGCACAGCCTGAAATGGCGGCGATACTGATAACTAAAGAAGATAGGGTAAATAACTTTAAATAAGCGTTCATAATAGTTCCTTGAAGTAAAATTAAAGTGAGTTTAATGCCGAACTGTCACCCATGTAGGGCAGGGTATGGGCGATATACATTATATGATTTGTCTTTAATGCTGAATGGGTTGTAAGCTTACGGTCTTTCTTTATGGTTACCTTAGAATAGATGAAAATTATTTTAGGTAAGCTGTCATCAATGATACTGACATTTTTTCTAAACTACTTAATTAGTATTGTTGCCAATATTAAAACGCATTGGGTTTATAACGTAGAGAGCCGACAATCCTATCCCAAATATCTACCATCTCTGATTCACTGTAGGTAGTGAATAATTCTTGATTGTTCATAAGAATATGTAAGTTAGGGAGCGTTAAAGAACTCGTGGCTTCATTGGCATAAAACGTAAAGAAATAATAGGGTAAATTTGGGATCCTTTTGTTTTCTGCTTTTGAATACACTTCTTGCTCACCTTTCACGAGCCATTCCTGTGAAGGAATATTATTGGGTGATAAATTTCCATTTCGGATTG